>NZ_JBEZVK010000005.1:199400-200166 GCF_040636955.1 Streptomyces sp. NPDC032472 | reverse complement strand
CAGGGTGCCCAGGGCAGCCAGGGCACCGCCGGTGCCCAGGGCAGCCAGGGCGGCGCCGGCGCGCAGGGAAGCCAGGGCAGCCAAGGCGACGAAGGCGCGCAGGGAAGCCAGGGATTCCAGGGCGACACCGGTGCGCAAGGAACCCAGGGCAGTCAGGGGTTCCAGGGCGACACCGGTGCGCAAGGGTTCCAGGGAATCGGAACCCAGGGGAGCCAGGGCGGTACCGGAGCCCAGGGCAGCCAGGGCAGTCAGGGTGGCACCGGAGCTCAGGGAAGTCAGGGTGGCTCCGGCAGTCAGGGCAGTCAGGGGACGCAGGGCGACATGGGCACGCCAGGATCCCAGGGCGTCCCTGGCAGCCAGGGTGGTCCCGGTGTTCAGGGTGGCGCCGGTGTTCAGGGTGCTCAGGGTGGTATCGGTCCGCAGGGTTTCCAGGGTGCGCAGGGCAGTCCGGGTGGTTCGGGAGCCGGCCCGCAGGGCAGTCAGGGCAGCCCCGGCACCCAGGGGTTCCAGGGCAGTCAGGGCACTCAGGGCGAAACTGGTGTGCAGGGGTTCCAGGGCAGTCAGGGGTTCCAGGGCAGCCAGGGGTTCCAGGGCGGAGCCGGCGTCCAGGGCAGCCAGGGGGAAGTCGGCAGCCAGGGCAGCCAGGGCGATATCGGCCCGCAGGGCAGCCAGGGCAGCCAGGGCGACGCCGGAGTCCAAGGCAGTCAAGGGTTCCAGGGCGACACCGGCGCGCAGGGCACACAAGGCAGCCAGGGTTTCCAGGGCT